>NZ_CP074435.1:567500-572184 GCF_019923565.1 Candidatus Schneideria nysicola | reverse complement strand
ATGAAAAGAATGTTAATTAATGCTACTCAAAAGGAAGAGTTACGTATAGCTTTAGTAGATGGTCAAAAATTATATGATTTAAACATTGAAGTCCCAGGACATGAACAAAAAAAATCTAATATTTATAAAGGAAGAGTATCACGTATAGAACCAAGTTTAGAAGCGGCTTTTATTGATTATGGGACAGAAAAACATGGATTTCTACCTTTAAAAGAAATTGCTAAAGAGTATTTTCCCACACAATATTCTTATGTTGGAAAACCTAATATTAAAGAAATATTACGGGAAGGACAAGAAATAATTGTGCAAGTTCATAAAGAAGAAAGAAGTAACAAAGGTGCAGCTCTTACAACTTTTATAAGTTTAGCAGGTAGTTATCTAGTATTAATGCCAAATAATCCACGTGCAGGTGGTATTTCTAGGCGTATTGAAGGAAATGATAGAACAGAATTAAAGGACGTATTATCTTCTCTTCAATTACCAAGTGGTATGGGATTAATTGCACGTACTGCTGGTATTGGGAAATCTACTGAAGTACTACAATGGGATTTAACATTTCGTTTAAAACATTGGGAAGCAATTAAAAAATCAGCTGAAAATCATACTGCTCCATTTCTTCTTCATCAAGAAAGTGATGTGATTGTACGAGCATTTCGTGATTATTTACGACCAGATATTAGCGAAATTTTAATTGATGATATTAAAATATTAAATTTAGCAAAGCAGCATATTACTGCTTTGGGTCGTCCAGATCTTACGCATAAAATTCGATTATATAGTGGAGAAGTACCATTATTTAGTCATTATCAAATTGAGTCACAAATTGAATCTGCATTTCAAAGAGAAGTACGTCTCCCTTCTGGTGGATCAATTATTATTGACACTGCAGAAGCACTTACAGCGGTTGATATTAATTCCTCTCGCTCAACACGAGGTGGAGATATAGAAGAAACTGCTTTTACTACTAATCTAGAAGCTGTCAATGAAATAGCTCGTCAATTAAGACTACGTGATTTAGGAGGATTGGTTGTTATTGATTTTATTGATATGACTCCCATTCGACATCAAAGAGAGATAGAAAATTGTTTACGAGAAGCAGTCCGACAAGATCGTGCTCGTATTCAAATTGGTCGTATTTCTCGATTTGGTTTATTAGAAATTTCTCGTCAACGTCTTAGTCCATCTCTTGGTGAATCGAGTCATCATATTTGTCCACGCTGTAGTGGAACGGGAAGTATTCGTGATAATGAATCTTTATCTTTATCAATCTTACGTCTTATAGAAGAAGAAGCATTAAAGGAGAATACCCATGAGGTTCATGCTATTGTCCCAGTACCTATAGCTTCTTATCTACTGAATGAAAAAAGAGAAGCAGTAAATGCTATAGAAAAGCGTCAAGGTGGAGTACGTGCGATTATTGTACCAAATGATCAAATGAGAACACCCAATTATACGGTTCTTCGAATTCGTAAGGGAGAAGAATCTTCTTCTACTCTAAGCTATCTTTTACCTCAATTACATGAAGCAGAAATAAATCCTTTTGCTCATCATCAAAATGCATCAATAGAAAAAAATAATAAACGTTACTCTCCATTTTCCACATTAAGCAATTCTCAAGAAAAAAATTCTCATAAAGAAAGAGAAAATAAAAAAATATTAAAAATAATATTAAAGAAATTATTTTATAATTATAAATTTTTTATAAGAATAAAATATTTGATATATAAAATCATTCAAAAAATAATAGCGCAAATCAATAAAAGAAAAAAATTAAAAGATTCAAAAAGTAGAAAAATATTTCATTCAATCGATGATTATAAACAAAAAAAAGAAAAAGATTCTTACAATGATCTGATTCGGAAAAAAAAACATAATTCAATTAATACTCATAATATTCATATTAATAATCAAAGTAATAGTATCAAGCATAGTAGTATCAAACATAAATTTGATAAAAGTCTAGAATATTCTAGACTATCAATGCCTTCAGAAGGGATACAAAATACTTCTATAAAAAAAGAAGAAAGAAAAAACAAAAAAAAATGTAAAATAGTTCATACTGTATCTAATAATACAAAGCAAAATATCATAGATAATACAATGAAAATAGAAAATCATACAGAAGAAGATACTACTACTCGTGTGATAAAAATTCGTAATAATAATGAAGATAGAATTTATAAAGAGACAAAGAATAATCTTATTAAAGATGAGAATAAGGATGAGAATATTGTTAATATAACATTAAATAATAAAAAAATAAAAATACAAAAAAATAAGGATACTAAAAATAATATCCATTTATCTAATAGATTAAGACGTTCACCTAGACATATTCGATTTTATAATCGTAGACGTTATTCTCATACCAAAAATCAATCTATACAATCACAATCTTCTTCTATAGTTACTTCTTCTATAAATTCTATAAATAGTAATGAGAACACTTCTATCAATCAGAAGACCTCCTAAATGTTAATGATTATTCGTATTATACTAATTATAATAACATCAATATTTATTTGTATATTTGGTTTAATTTATTGCCTCTTTAGACCAAGATATCCTGCTCATTCGGCGAAATTTAGTCATTTTTTTGGGAAAATGACTCCTATTTTAGGAATCAAAATAGATTTACGTCTTACTCAGAAAGAAATATTATCTCAAAACTGTATATATATTGCTAATCACCAAAATAATTATGATCTCATTATAGCCGCTAATGTAGTACAACCTAGAACAATAGCAGTAGGTAAAAGTAGTTTACTATTTGTTCCTTTTTTGGGATGGTTATATTGGTTATCTGGTAATATATTTATAAATCGTAATAATCCTATACATTCTTATAATATTTTATTATCTATTGTCAAAAAAATAAAAGAAAAAAATCTTTCCCTATGGATTTTTCCAGAAGCGACTAGAAGTAGAGGGAGAGGACTCTTACCATTTAAAAGAAGCATTTTTAAAATAGCAATTATTTGTCAAGTTCCTATCGTACCAATCTGTATTTCAGATACCAATAAAATTCAACTAAATCGTTGGAATAATGGATTAGTCATTGTAGAAATTCTTCCTCCTATTAGGACAAATACATTGACTATTCAGCAAGTTAACATGTTAACAGATCACTGTCATAATATAATAAAAAATAAAGTAAATCAGCTTAATAAAGAAGTACATTTAAAAGAAAAAAAAGTTACTAAAATTTAGATAAAAGATTATTGAAATTAGAAATTTTTAATCACAGATATTCTTAGTAAGATTTATAAAATCTTTTATTTATACATTAATTACATGATTCTTTTTAAGACTATTGAGTAGAAATAACATGAAAATTATTGAAGTAAAACATCCATTGATAAAACATAAATTAGGATTAATACGTGCTAATGGGATTAGTACAAAGCGTTTTAGAGAATTAGCAGCAGAAATAAGTAGTTTACTAACATATGTAGCAACAGATGATCTTGAAACTGAAACGTTAACTATTGAAAATTGGTGTGGTATAGTTGAAGTAGAACGAATAAAAGGGAAAAAGATCACAATCGTACCAATTTTACGTGCTGGACTTGGAATGATAGATGGAGTTTTAGAAAATCTCCCTAGTGCACGTATTAGTGTGATTGGTATATATCGAGATGAAATTACTTTAAAACCCGTTCCCTATTTTCAAAAGATCGTTTCAAATATAAATGAACGTAAAGCATTAATAGTAGATTTAATGTTGGCAACTGGAGGTTCTATGATTGCTGCGATTGATTTATTAAAACGTGCGGGTTGTAAAAATATTAAAGTATTAGTAATAATTGCTGCACCAGAAGGGATTAATGCATTGGAGAAAGCTCATCCACATATAGAATTATACACCGCCTCTATTGATAGAGGTCTGGATTCCAATGGATATATTATACCTGGTGTTGGAGATGCAGGTGACAAAATATTTGGGACAAAATAAAATTTAGGATTGAAAATCAATAATTAATCTCTCTGTCATATAGAGAGATTAACCATCTTTCTTTTAATATCTATCTATTCATTACTATATAGATATCGCTAATCTAATTATTATTTTTTTCATTATTTTCTATACTTACAGATAGATAAATATTAAGGTTAATATAAATAATATTTACTTATTTTACTATTTATAGCAAAATAAAATTTATTATATATTTTACGTAGAGGGTAAATGAATAATGTTTACAGGAAGTATAGTTGCACTAATTACTCCAATGGATGACAAAGGAAATCTTGATAAAGATAGTTTAAAAAAACTAGTCGATTATCATATATATAATAATACATCAGCTATTGTTGCGGTTGGAACTACAGGAGAAACATCGACACTCAGCTACGAAGAACATAATAATATGGTCATGTGGACTCTGGAATTTAGTCAAGGTAAAATACCTGTCATTGCTGGGACGGGTGCTAATTCTACTGCGGAAGCAATTTCTTTAGCCTGTCGATTTAATAACAGTGGTGTAGTCGGTTGTTTAAGTGTCACACCTTATTATAATAGACCGAGTCAAGAAGGAATATTCCAACATTTTAAAGCAATTGCTGAAAGTACAGAATTACCGCAAATATTATATAATGTACCAATACGTACTGGATGTGATATCTTACCTCATACTGTAGCTCGTTTAGCAAAAATAAAAAATATTATTGGAATAAAAGAAGC